>NVQB01000002.1 GCA_002319075.1 Sphingobacteriaceae bacterium
CGCGATTGCCCTCGGGCCGGCCTACACTCCCTTTGCCGGCGTATACTTATTTAGCGTCCATGCTAACGCCGGCGCTACGCGTGGGAGAACCGGATCCACAGGCCCCATGGACCGCACCTGTGTGAGCACAGGCCGCTCTCCGGAAACCAGCGGTCCCTCGTCGCCTGAATGCACCGACCCCCAACGTTGGCGACCGTCGCGGAGGCAACCCCCGCCACGAACGGGGTGTCCTTCGTGCACGGTTACTCAGGCCCGCAGGGCGTCACGCGATGGTAGTAGCTCACTTCTTTGAATCCGGCCAGCGACGCCGTCTACGTTGGGGCCGAGTCGAGAGCGCACCGCTAATGGCCGGCGCAGTAGCGCTGGCCAGCACAGGGTACATAGCTGCGATCGACGAAAAGGCCTGGGCGGGGCCACGTCGGCTCGGCCCGGGCGTCCAGGGTTCCCCACAGCGTGAGCCGGCATTGCCCACGGAGACAGCTCGAGAGCAGAGTACGCGAGGCGCAAGGTCGAGTCATCCTTTTGGAGCGGGGGCTGGATCGCAGCCCAGTTGCGGCCGCCGGGGACAGGCTGTAGTCCGGCGAACGGTACCCCTGAGGAGCTTAGACGACTGGCTCGTCCCTGCGTGTTATCAATAGCTTTACCGCTCCGGTTCTACTATGATTTACCGAAACGTCCGCCAAAAATCTCTGGGGTGCTTACGCATCGAACGTAATACGAACATACTAGGGCGTCCCGCAACTGGTCGAGTAACTTCCCGGCGGATCGTGCCGGAGTCGGCTAAAAGACACCCCCAATTCGTGCGATAAGGTGGCGAGACTAAGATCATATGAAATACGAGTCGGCCTCCGAACAAGGTCCTTACTTACTGCAGTTATGGTACACACGGGGCTGTGAGAACTCCATGGCGGAAACTGAGTCACGGAGCATGATAGTGCGTATGGTCAACTAATCATCCGGTAATTATTGTTCTCCAGCTCCGCGGTTCGCGACTATGTGAGTCAAACTTACGAATTGGACCGTATCATCTGGTAGATAACGTCCTTGGACCAGCCGGCAATGTGGCGTAAATCTCGAACGCACGAGTTTCGAACGACACATAACATGCTACGGGATTGAGTCCCGTGTGTGCGCATCGCCTGACGCCACTTAGTGAAGTCTCCATCCGTCAACAAACAGCCCCAGACAAGTTTCAGACCATCTGACTACGTGCGCGGCGTGTAGTTTCGAACCCGAGATTACATGGCTACTATACTCTTGGGTTTCCACTGCAATATACTTTGCGTATAAGTTATTTTTAAGTCATATAGCTTTACAGCGAAAAGAGAAAGTTTCTAATTTTATCTTTAGATATTTCAAGGATATTCTATCACTATAAAATCGTATTATCTCTTTTCGCCACTGAAATAAACAGTATTTCATTATTATGAAAATATGATTAAATAAAATTATTTCCAAATTTCGTAACTTTGTTTTAAAGTTATATAATTTAGGAACTTAGTGTACTATATGTAACTATTGGATCATATTACTTCTAAGTCTTATATTTTAAGTATTATTTTGTTCGCATTCCTTTGGTTATCTTAGTAAAAATGTCTTGAATAAGTATTGTGTGAGATTTAATTAATTAATTTTTAATAATGTCAAGCTATAATCATATGCCAATGTCTTAAATACTTAGTACATAAACTTTTATAATGCAACGTCTAAGCATCCTTATAAGTTTAATTCCAATTCTATATAACACAACATCAAATTAAATACCGTGAGTAAAATTATTGAACAATTAATGGACATGGCAAAAAATAAATGATATGCCTGTGTCCGCGTGTATAGCAAGCATAATGCATACAG